>NZ_OX344835.1:0-43666 GCF_947036595.1 Mammaliicoccus lentus
TTATGAAATCTTTTATAACTCAACATTCTCTTTTTTGATTTTCTTGTTGAGTTCATACGCCCTCCAACATACCTCTTATCTTTATAAGGAAAAGGTAAATCATCTTTTCCACTTTTTCTAATTTAGAATTTAAGTAAGCAACTTTTAAAGCACTTTTCATTTGAATAAACAAAGATTTATCAAAGGCGAAATAATAATAAATATTTCCTTCAATATCAGTTCTAACCATAAATGATTTCCAATCTTTACCCAGCAACCATCTTTCAATTCTTTTCAATCTGATTTTATTCATTTGAGACATCATAAAATGTATATCATCTGATTTAAAATCATCAGATAAATGTGGCATAAATCGACACCATATTATTCTTTTCTTTTTCATATAATGTCTAAATAAACAAAACAGAATAAATAGAATTGAAACATAAAATATATAGTTTAATAGGTTAGATATATATATGAAATCAATAAATGATTTGAAGGTGATAAGTATTTCCTTTCGAAAGAAATATATTGTACCAATAATAGAAACAAGTAAAAGTAATACCCAGTTGTCCTTGATAAATAAATATACTGGATCTTGTTTCTTGGTTGCCATAAGATGCACCTCCATATATTAAGTTGTAAAAGAACAGGTCGCCGCCCCGTCTGGAGAGACATTTTAAAAACTCGTCCAAATAGATATATCATAAAAATAAATAAGGTGGTTATTTATGATATATCTTTGGTGAGTCCCAATGTTATTAGGAACTATGATGTAATTATACCATAAAATGTAGTATAATTCAATATATTATTATGTTTTAACTATATTACGAATTACATTTAAGGTTACAATTAAGGTACAAAAAAGGTTACACTCTTATTACAATATATATGTACTATATATGTACTATATTTGTTTATAAATATGTATAGATATATCAATATATATATACACAATATATATTCTGTATATAGTTTATATATATTAACTTCACATTAACTATAAAATCATTTAGAATAAAAAGTGGAATAGACATTCCAGGGGCTTATGATCAAGTAGAGGGTCATAAGCTTTCTTTCTATATATACAAACTATATTAATCTATCTATATTCCTATCTATACTTCTATATATACAAACTATATTAATCTATCTATATTCCTATCTATACTTCTATATATACAAACTATATTAATCTATCTATATTCCTATCTATACTTCTATATATACAAACTATATTAATCTATCTATATTCCTATCTATACTTCTATATATACAAACTATATTAATCTATCTATATTCCTATCTATACTTCTATATATACAAACTATATTAATCTATCTATATTCCTATCTATACTTCTATATATACAAACTATATTAATCTATCTATATTCCTATCTATACTTCTATATATACAAACTATATTAATCTATCTATATTCCTATCTATACTTCTATATATACAAACTATATTAATCTATCTATATTCCTATCTATACTTCTATATATACAAACTATATTAATCTATCTATATTCCTATCTATACTTCTATATATACAAACTATATTAATCTATCTATATTCCTATCTATACTTCTATATATACAAACTATATTAATCTATCTATATTCCTATCTATACTTCTATATATACA
This sequence comes from Mammaliicoccus lentus, assembly GCF_947036595.1. Classification (NCBI taxonomy): domain Bacteria; kingdom Bacillati; phylum Bacillota; class Bacilli; order Caryophanales; family Staphylococcaceae; genus Mammaliicoccus; species Mammaliicoccus lentus. Next base: position 1,640 of record NZ_OX344835.1, read on the forward strand.
AACTATATTAATCTATCTATATTCCTATCTATACTTCTATATATACAAACTATATTAATCTATCTATATTCCTATCTATACTTCTATATATACAAACTATATTAATCTATCTATATTCCTATCTATACTTCTATATATACAAACTATATTAATCTATCTATATTCCTATCTATACTTCTATATATACAAACTATATTAATCTATCTATATTCCTATCTATACTTCTATATATACAAACTATATTAATCTATCTATATTCCTAATAGTTTATTTACCTGGTCGAGAAACTGAAGTATATAAGTAATGGCACAGTGGACAATTAAAATTTAACTAATATTCCTGGTTGCAATAGTGACTGAATTATCATAGTTTAATGGATCTGATTGTATATCATCTATATAGCTTAGTATTGTTGTTAGTTCTTCATACAGTCCCTTATTCTGTGCTACAGTCGTTCTTAAGTCTTTTGACACGTTTAATAGGCTTCTCAATGCTTTAGAGAAACCAGCCTTTTGTTCTTTAATACTTTTGACCATGCCAAATACACGTTGTATAAACACTTTTTTAAGCGCTATAAACGTTTCTGCATATCTTCCTTTACCTTTAGTGTATTTAACTAATAAACCTTCTTTAATTGCCTTTTTAGTAACCTTATCTAATACAGATCTAGCCATACCTAATTCTTTAGCAATAGCTGTAGTTGATCCTTTCATAAATACTTTATCAATGTCTGTTCTTTCTTCTAAATACTCTTGTAAATCTCCTAGTCTTTCATAGTAATGACTGCGTTTACGTTCTTCTCTAGGCTTTGCGTGTTTATAAAAGCCATTCACAGCTACAAAACTATTGTTATACATTACTTCACCATTGCTAAAGGCTTCTAATAGATTTTCAACGTGAAACCTACTAGGCGCTTTATAATTACCTCTAAATGCACTTCTAATTGTTTTACTAAATTCATTATTTGATAAAGGTTTAACGAAACGACTATTTAAAGGTTCTAATATTGCTTGCGTTTGATCAGCAGTATCACCAATTGATTTATAATATAGCGCAAGAGTGAATACAGTATTGTTTCTACCAATACCATAGCCTACTGAAGTTATATCAGCTTCATTCATTAAGAAATTAACCCAATCAGGCGTGTTATTACTGTTCACAACGCCTAAAACAGACTTTAAACCATTAAATTTTAAATCATTATTCTTTGAATATTCTTTACTCCATTTCATTAATTCACTACTTGAAATGTATCTATTTTCAAAATGTCTAACATTGTTAGTATTAGGCAATCTAAAGAAGCCTGTTGATACACAATGTTTATCGACAGTTAAATACTCGCTTTGATTTAATGAATGTATTAATGACTGATGAATACTTTCAGCTACGTTCAAAGCTTTCTTATTGGTTTTAGAAGGATAGAATGGCGTATCTAATACAAAGTACAAATGCCAACCTCTAGGCGTTTTCACATACATATTAGGCATAAAGTTTTGTGTATTATTTGTACAACTCCAAATTGATAATTGAAAAACTAATTCAGCAAATTCATAATCTTTGTCTATATCGATTACAAATGTATTAATTTGTTTAACATTCTCTTTTGTACGCTTACATAATGAACCTGTATCTCTATCTAGCTTTAATGAATGATAAGGGTTTGGTGTCCAATGTGTGTAATTTTCAGCACCATTTACAAGTGTTTCTTCAGAACTTACCACATGACCTTTACCAGCTACCATCATTTCTTTACTATTAGTTACTGCAACTCTACCTGATCTATAGTTTGCTGGGCGTGTCGCTTTCCAATTATTACGCTCTAATTTACTATATTTTGAATGATTATATTTATATTTTTCTATGCTTCCATGCATAATAAAATCATATATTTTATCTAAATCTATAGTTTTACTTTGATTAAACATAAAAAATTCCTCCTTAAAATGTGTTTGTTTCACAACATAATAAGAAGAAATTTGTTTACTTATATATATATCGTCTATATATACAATATATATGTTGAATATATACTCTATATATGGACTTATATATATTAATTTGTTTACTTTTGTAAACGTCTGCTATATAATCATAGGTGTAATGTATACCTATAAATAAATTCCTTCTTAATATATAGCTTCTTCTTATTAAGTTGTTGTAACTTCCTATTATGTTGTTACTTCTTATTAAGTTGCTTGTTATTGAGTTGTGTTTATTAAGTTAGGTGGTACAAATCATATTGTCAGTATGATTTGACCGAACAGCTAATTGTCAGTTAGCTAACAGAAAATATCTTATTGTCAGTAAGATATGTTTATCGTTTTTCAACTATGAATTTAAAACGGGAATTTTAAATAATTTGTGAACTCGTCCATTGGGCGAGTTTTCTTATTACTCTTTAAATACTACCGAAAACACTGATTTAAAGCAATATTTCTTAATAAACAAAAAACCAGGCAACGATAACGTTACCTGGTCTATAGATTAATTCTATCTTTTTGATTAACTATAATTACAATACGTGTTATAATTATAGTTAATCAAAGAGGTTAGAAGTGGTCTATACGTTAGGTCTTTAACGTATCGTTTGTTTGTCAGGTGTTTCCAGCACCTTCAAAACATTTCTAGCTTCTTTTATTTTTTTATTACAATCATTATAACGCTATTTAAATACGCTTACAACTAATTATATAATTATATTAATAAAAGGTGGATACTTTCATGTATTCCACCTTTTTTCTTTATAGCTTGCCTTTGCTTTCAATATTATCTAAAGCATTTTCTATTATTAAATTAACTAGGTTTGTTTCAGCACCTTTTGGCTGATCCTTACATAATTCTCTCAAGCGTTTAATTGAACTAACTTTAATGTTCCAGCCTTTATATTTCTTCTCTGTTTCTTCTCTGTTTAAAACACTTGCCAATTCACCTTTATATTCAACATCATTTTTAGATGAATTATTAACTACATTCTCAACGCTTTTATGTTCTTCTGTGTTAGATTCTTGGTTTACTGTACTAGCAACATTTGATTCTTTAAAGTCATTATTTTCACTATCATTAGATCTTTTTCCTAAAGTATCTTCAAAACTCATACGATTTTGAACTCTATCATCTCTAGCCATATTGAACGACCTCCATTATCCAGTTATTGACTTAATTGTATCACAAATGATACATATACATCAATATATATATGTACATATATATATTCTATATAGTTAAAATATATACTCTATATATACTATATATATAGAGTGTCTATATTAGTTATTGCTTATGATCTATTTCTATAATTTTTTTTGCGATTTCTTTATAGTTTTTTACAGCATCTAAATGTTTGTATTCATCAACTAAAACTGCTGGTTGTCTATACATTAATGGTGCTTCACCAACTTTAATAGTATGAGGTATTTTTTCTTCAAAGACATCAATTTTACGTTGCTGGGCAAATTTATATAAATCTAATAAATTAATTTTATGAAGATTTGTATTTTCTCTGTACAATGTTACCAAAATACCTTCTATGTTTAGTCCTAGATTAGAAGTCTTTTGAATTTTTTCTACTCGATTGATAAACCTTTGAATAGATCTCATTGAGTACACACTAGGGTGATAAGGTACGATAATTCTATCTATATAGTTTAGAATATTGATCTGCACAACTTCCATAGAAGGAGGGGCATCTACAAATATATAATCAAATTGATCTTCAATACTTTTTAATCGATTTTTAAGTACGTGTAAGATTTCTTCACCCGTCCCATGTTCCTGTAATATATCCATTGTAAAATAATCCATATCATCATTGGCTGGTAATATATATAAGTTGTCAGTTACATCTGAAACTTTATAAATAACATCTTCAGCTTTAGCTTCACCCATAAGCACATCATATATAGTGTCTTTAAAATCATCAGGTCTATAACCAAAACTTAATGATTCGTTACCCTGGGCATCCATTCCTATAATAGCTGTCTTATAACCTTGCTTTGCTATTTCTGAAGCGATATTAGTAACTGACGTACTTTTACCTTCGCCACCTTTATTTGTTGAAATCGTATATTTAATTGCCATATCCAAATTCCCTCCTTATTTCAATAGATCATCAAATTTGATATTCTCTTTCGCTTTTTCTATGATTATACTATAACATATTTTTAGTAAACTTGTAAAGTTTTTTAGTAATAAATTACTTATCGCTAATCTTATTCATTAAATCTACAATCGATATATTTAAATACTTACTTAATATATATAAATTTTCTAGTTTGATTGTACTCGCTTTATAGTTACCATTTTCTAAAGCTGATAACCAGGTACGCGAATAATTTAAATCTCTTTCTATTTGTGTCTGTGTCACACCTTGCTTTTTCCGTTCATGTTTAAGTGCCTGCGCAATGGAATGTGTAAAATCTTTTGCTTCTTTTTCCCATTGATTTAATTTTTCTTGTTCTAACATAAAAATACCCCTTATGATTTATTGAATAGCTTACAGTATAGACTAAATTATACAGTTATTAGCGAAATCAATAAATCAATAGCATAGTTTTAGTTTTTCGGCTTCTATGAGGACGATTCTGACAACAGTTACGCATAACAACCCACAAAAATTTATCTCGAAGCGCCTGAGGGCGTTTCTCAGAACCTTATTTTATTAATAGTAAAAGAAAAGGACAAAACCTTTTAAAGATTTTGTCCTTTCTGTTATTTTTCAGTAGCAATATTTTCTTTTTCAATTACACTAAATAACTTAATATAATTTAGATTATTTATTTTCTCTTTAAATTCTTTCATATCATTCAAATTTAATATTGAGAATAACTGTTTTACTTTTCTCTCTCTTTTTAAACTTTTAATAAATTTAAGATCTGGTGAAAACTTGTTCGTTCTTGAATATATATCTGAATCTAATACATACCATTTGTCATATCCAAGCATTTTACACACAAACTCAATAAATATATCTGCTTCAAATACATTTGCTATATTATATTCATTATCCCTTACTATTATATCTTCTATTTCTAAGTATCTAGGTGAATACATGTATCCAAACTGATGAGATTCTACATGAATAAAGTTAGGGTTACATAACATTGATATTATATAAAAACCTGCATCTCGATTATCATAAAAATAATCATATTTAAATAAATCTTCAATATAGTCAAAATCTTCATTATCTATAGCATAAGCAACTGTATAAACAAAAGCTATTCTTGTAAAAATTTTTGTTCCATCTTTACTTTGCGATGAAAAATCATCAATTGTCTGTAATAAACTTTCAATAATTTTAGAAATGTCATTAGGTTTACTCACTTTTTTAACTACATTTCCCCATGTTTTCATTAAACTTTGAAGTTTTTCAAAATCAGGTTTTGTATTAATATCACGGTTTAAGAAGTATTTATCTATTTCATTTAATTCCATTTTTAAATCTTCAATATACTCTTTCAACAATGATTTACTGATTTCTTCAGAACGCTCTATTCTTTTTGCTGATCTTAAACTTACAATATTAGCAAAATCAGGTTTCTTGCCAATTTTGGGTTTTGGTATTAATGGTTCATCATAAATCGTTCTCGCAATTTCTTCACATTTTTCAAAATCTTGAATTTTATCTGTGAAATCAAAAGCAAAACTACCTTTTAAATATCTAGGCATTACTGGTTGTCCCTCTTCGTCTACTTCTGTAAATGCATAATATATATTATTTTGATCTCTTGATGAATTTCTCATATATGCATCAGTGAGAATTACAGATTCTTTACCTACACCACTTTCCCGATTATTTGCTTTTTCCACGTAATTTTTATCACCTATTATAAGTATGTTATCACTTGTATCAGCGTATTGTTCCATCTTTTTATTAAGGTCTTCACCTTTTTTAAATGACCAAAGATCTAATATGACATCAAAACCTAAATAGCTTAATTCAGTACCTATTTCTTTAACTCTTTTTTTATGTTCTTCGTTTGTATGTGCATATGATATAAAGATATTTGGATGTTTTTCTTGTTCTGACATAATTAAACCCTCCCATTTATTACTATCAACAATTTGATTGTATCTTAAATTTTATAAAACTCATATTTTTTACGCTTGATGACCAGCGATTTTATCTTTTCTTGAAATTAAAGTACCACTTTTAGATAAACTAGATCCTCTAAAGACTATATCTTTTCCATATTTAAACCTTATAGGATCTAACTCATTTTCAATAATTTCTGCTTTAATTTGTTTAGGATCTTCAAATAAAGATAATTGCTTAATCTGATTAGGTATAAAATGACCAAATGAAATTGCTATCGTTCGATATAATCTATCATTTTCAAGTCGATCAGATAAATAACGCCATAACTGATTAATGATTACATAAGAATTTTGATACCCTGTTTTATTGGTAAACTGTTTTCTTACACCCCCAGCATCAGCATAGCCAACACTAACAGTTATTCTTGTGGGATATAATTGTTGATTTCTCACGCGATAAAATACTTCATCTACTTGTTCACTTAATACTGTTTTAAGTTCATGTAATTCATAATCTCTCATTAATATTTGAGATTTCCCTAACGATTTATTCTTTGTGATATGTGGCTTTCTCATAAAGCTTTCATCAATACCATTGGCATGTAAATGTAGATCTACGCCAATAATACCGAAGTCCCTTTTTAAATATTCAACGGGATAATTAGCTAGATCGCCAATTCTAAAAATACCCTTCTTATTTAGTTTTGCTTCAGTACGTTTATTAATACCCCACATTTTTGTTAAGGGTTCAATATGCCATAGCTTACGTGGAATATCTTCATATCGCCATTCTGCTATACCTTCACTTGTTTTTTTAGCTTCTAAGTCCATTGATAGCTTTGATAACAACATATTAGATCCGATTCCTATTGTACTGAATATCTGTGTTTGTTCGTAAATTTTATTTTGAATTAGGCGCGCAAACTCGTAAGGTGTTTCACAAAATAATTGATAGGAATTTGTAATGTCCAAAAAATGCTCGTCAATTGAATACTGCCAAAAATCTTCAGGTGCAACAAAGTTTAAAGCTATTTTGCTGATCTGCGTTGAAATTGAAATGTACTTTTTCATAGAAGGGTTAATAATAAATATGTCATTGCGTTGTGGTATTTCATACAATCGACTACCTGTTTTAATACCTAGTTTTTTTAGTGGTGGTGTAGAAGCAAGCACAACTGAACCTGGTCGTTTTGTATCACCTACCACAGCTAATTTAGTTGTCATTGGATCTAACCCTTTTTCAATACAAGATACTGAAGCAAAAAAACTTTTAAGATCAATACATAATATATCCCTTTCTGTACAAACACGGTAATCATACATGATAAACACCTCAATTCACCCTCTAATATACGAACGTATGTTCGATAAAAGTATAATAAAAAACACACTTAAACGCAAGTTTAAGGTGCATTTTATCGTTTGAGTTTTGCGTTATTTCACTTGATGATATACTTATAAAGTCGCCTATCTCTATGGCGTAATCTGTCATAGAGGGGAGGTGTTTATAGTGACAATTACTTTTATTCATATCATTGCACCCATTATTTGTGGTTGTGCAATCGCGTACTTTTCTCATTGGCTAGAGAATCGTAGAAAAAAATAGGTGACACCAGATCAGCCAGCACCATAAAAACCCCCTTACTACTCCACATAGTAAGGGGGTTTGGTGTTTATTTGTGACTATTACTTTTATAAACATATTATAACACCTATGACATGTCATGTCATGTGTTAGAAAAATACCAAATTGAATTGATATTTTTCTTATTCAAAACAAATACGCGTAATTACCCACTAAAATTTTTCCTGGTAACCTGACAAAAACAAATTTTACATTTTCACTTTAATTTCTAATATCCCAAAATATCCTTTCTAAAGTTCTTATAAACCATACTAAAAATATGAATAGGAATAATTAGATAAAATAAAATGATTGGTGGATATACCAACAAAATACTTGCCGTTTCATGAATAACATCATTGTCTACACTGTTAATCAATTTAAATATCATATCAAGATAGATATCAGTATAAAAAATATTGATAAATCGAAAGTATAAAACAACTGCTATTAAACTTAATATTAACAATCCAGTCTTTGTAATATACTTATGTTTTTTTAACTTTTTTCTCATTTTATGCACCTTCTTTTTTTGAATAAAAATACAGTTTATGAAAGTCTTGAAAATGTGCAAAGTATTGATAAATATAGCCTGTATATTTTATGTATACTCAAAAACCAAATATAAAACGATAAAGCTTGATTTAAAGCCATTTGGTCTTTGAATTTAGTTGACATAATGGTCATTAGAGGAAGTTAAATTGAATATCCTATACATTTTATTGAGCGACAAATTTTGACGTTCTTAATTTCAAAAGTATTCTTATGCTTATAATTTTTATTTGAACAACAAATGATATTTTAAATAATTTTTACTTTCATTAAACTCATCTATATCGTTAAGCAACTTATTTTCTTTTCTTGTCCATTCGTAAAGAAACTCAAAAAATGCTTTTTCAATTTCTTTTAAATTATTATCTTCTATATGAAATGTTTCATCTTTTTTATAAGCTATTCCTCTCAAATGAGCCAAATATTCATCTTCTAAATAATATTCAATACTTCTATTTATACTTTCCACATCACGTATATATGAACTTACCATTTTACTCATACCGTGATTAAGTAGTTCGTTAAATAAAGAGGTAGCATCTTTTTTTCTATTAAATTTTTTCTTTGTGACTTTATTAAACCCTTTTAATTCATCTATCTTAAGCATAAGTTCATGCTTTGCCTTATATAGACTGTTTAATCTATCTTGATAATCATCTATATAACTAAAATGTTCTTTAACATTTTCTAATTTGAATTTAAAATATTCTAAACTACCTTCTTCCAAATCTTTATCTCTATTAAATCGTCTAGCTGAAACATCATCACTTATTTTTTTATTTCTATTCGTATATCTTCTACTATCGTCAAAACTTTTTTTATTCAAATAAAACACTTCATCTTTGTATGATTTATAAAGTTCTAAAATATCATCTACCAATTTGTTTTTGATCTGTTCATGTGTATCTGTATTTATCACTTGTAACAACTCCCACTGTATGTTTTATTACTCAAAATAATTAACTAAATTATATTTTTCAATTACTTCAGTAAGTAATGAAAAATCAAAATTTCTAATTTCCTGACTTCCATTAATTTCGGATATCTTATCAACTAATTTCTTATCAAACAAATTACCTATAATAGTATTTACTGCTTTAATTTTACGATCATATGGTGCGCTATAATAATATTTATCAGTTTCATATTTTATCGTTGAAAGTGGTTCTTTAATATTACCCTCATAACAAAATATGATTAAATTAATAGCATTTGAAAGCTGTAAAGCCACTTCATTATACTGTTTTCTTTGCCTATTAGTATCTAAATTACCTTTATTTGCTACGCCCTGCAATTGATTACCTTCATTAATTACTTTAAAAGGGTTAAATAAAGGTAATTTATCTTGATTTGATAATTTTAGTAAATCTTCAGCAATATGATAACCACAATTAAACGTACCTAAAACTTTTTCAGAATCACCTTTTAACCTGTATGAAAAACAGTAATAACTATCTGTCAATGTACCACCTTCACCATCTTTCTTTTGACCTTCTAATAATTTTAAATGTGATATAGGTGTTACATCATATTTCGCAAGAAATTTAAGTCTATTTTCATGACCTCTTAAATTCATACTTAAAGACCCCTTTATTTAAATTTGCAATGATTTAAAACGCTCTTTAGTAATATAAATCTTTAATTCTCTTTGATAGAAGTTCATTAAATCTTTATCTTTAATTTTAATAGGATATAAAGGGATAAAACCCAACTTTTTATATCTAATATTTACTTTGGCTTGTGGTATCGAAATACCCTCTCTTTCACCAGATCGGACAAATACTATTTGACCTGGTAATAATTCAATTTTTCCAAAAGTATACACTAATACAAAATTATTTCTACGATTTTTAAGTATATGATTGATATTTCTTATAGTAACGGTTTTAAGTGAGGTGTTTCGCATATCGTCAACGTATTTTATAATCTGTTGTTTTCGCTTTATATTAAACAATATCATGATGAATATAATTAACATGATTATAAATATAAAAGTCGTCATAATATCCCTTCTTTCTTAATTTAAGGTTATCACCTTCTTAACTTATATTATATTTTATTTACTCTATAATGTTTATTTTATGTGTGTGTAGCTTGTCACCATATTTAGTAGGTTCATTGTCTAAAGTTAAACGCCCTTCTTCTGTGTGTTCTTCATCTAATGATAAACTGACGTTATAGCCTAAACTTCTTTGCATTGTTTTAAACTTACTATATTTTTTATAGTCAATTACACCTCTATTATTCGCAATTCCTAATTCTTTTAATTCAGTTACATTCACATTTTTTCTTTTTCTATTCATATATATCTACTCCTTATATTGTGTGTATAAGCGTTAGGGCGTGAGGGTGAGGTCGATAAATATATCATTCTATGAGTTCATCAAGTGATTTTCTTGATGGACGAAACTGAATGATATATTTATCGGACGAGGTCTCACGCCCTAACGCTTTATTGCGAGGTCGGTTTAAAATTTTTCGGTGAGGTCATCAAGTGGTTTTCTTGATGGGCGAAACTGAAAAAATTTTAAACCGGACGAGCCGGCGACCCCGATTTCTCGAGGTCTTGGACTTTACAAGTTTTCTATTATTTCTGCTATATTTTCGCTTCCTTCTATGTCGCCATTTTCTGCCATACTATAATAGTCATTTCCTGAAACAATAATACTATCAAGAACTTCAATTCCTAAAATGTTACCACTTAGACTTAGTTTTTTACTTGTTTTAATATCTGCTAAACTTGGTTTTGCCTTTGATTGTGACGGGTGATTGTGTGCAAAAATCACACTTGCACAATTATTATGAATTGCTGCAAAAAATGATGCCCTAATATCAACAATTGATGCCATTAGTCCTCCAATATGAACTGTATGAACACAAGTTACAACATTTTGACTATCTAAACCAATCATTACAAAATGTTCTGTGTGTAAAAACCCTATATCAGTTAAATCATTTAAGAACGTTTTAACGTCCTTTGGTTCTGATACTTCAAATTTTTCTTCTTCTGTCACCTCATAAGATGCAGTGAATTTCACAAAATTAATTATATAGTTTTCTCTCATTTTCCTAACTCCTTATATTGTATTATCGTAAACAATTCCATTATCGATGTGATAATCTTCTTCTACTTCGCAAGAAAATTCATTTGCTATTAGACTTATTTTTAACCCTAGTTCTTTAGTTAGTATTTCAAGATTAGTTAAATCTGAATCTTGAAGTGTTGAGTAATAGCCTCCTTCTAACATGCTAACGTAAGCCGACCACTTACAACCTCCGTCTATCCACAATTCATTTTCATCAAAATACGTTTCATCTGTGCGTACGCCACCTAAAAATTTATCTTTTTTTCCTTTAAAATATAGTGCCAATTCTTTCATTGCAGATTTATCACCACTAATATATCTGATGTGATAAAAACAAACATTTGCCATATAAAAAACTCCCTTTTATGATGTTTAAACGCTTGATAAATTAGCGTTTTACGACCCGTTACCTCCTTTCTTGTTAACAAGTATATCAAATTTTAGTAGACTTGTAAAGTTTTTTAGTAATAAATTACTAATTTGAGGGTTTAAAAAAAGCTTTTTCAATCGTTCATTAAAATCTTGTAAGGAAGCTAAAAATATCATTGGTTGGGTTGGTCGGTTTAAAATTTTTCGGTGAGTTCATCAAGTGGTTTTCTTGATGGGCGTAACTGAAAAAAATTTTAAATCGGACAAGTCAACCAATGATATTTTTTAGGTGACGTCAAGATTTTAATGAACGATTGAAAAAGCTTATAATAGTATTCTTTTTACTTTAAATTATGAAGCGGTAGAGGTGAAGCGGTACGACATGCGACATCTAGGTTGTTGTATATGTACCATTACTATAATTGATTGTTACGCCTTTTTGTTTATTGGCTATCCATACATTCAAGTTTACAGTTTTTCCATTGTCATTGATTGAATAGGCTCGAACATGCGACCCTCTAGGTAGCAATTCATCACCTTTATAAACAGGTGTAACTTCATAAAACACATTAGTTTCAGGTTTATCATATATTGCGTTTCTTACCTGTGTTTCAGGATATCCCATTCCACCACCATCAGATGCTTTATTTGAACCTACATTTTGCGCTCTAGTTCCTAAAGTTAGGTTGTGGGTTTCCATATCGCCACCTAATGACCAGGCAAGAGAATGTGACTTATTATAGATATATCCTCTATATCCTTCCAGTTGTAAGATCTGATTATTTGATTGTGTACCTTTCCAGGTTTGCTTTATAGGGTCATATTGCCCGTCTTTGTATTCACCAGCTAAATGTACACTTGAATCAAATTGAGGTCTTTCTTTAGCGCTTGATGAATTATTTAATACTGCTTGATGTGTAACTAAGGCAGTAACTTTTCCACCCCGTCCTAATTGGTCTAAATCAGAATATAACGCCCAAAATTCAGAATTACCCTTTTTATTAATAAGTTCCTGATCTGCTTTTGATAATGATGTTTTATTATCATTAATAAACGCATAATTTTCATCATTAGTTTCAGCATTTATCAGCGCTAAATCGTCATTACTATTCTTAATTTTCGGTGTCGATTTACTAAAGGTTTCATTTTTCAAATCTTCTAATGCTTTTTTTGACTGTGTCTTTAATTCTTTTGTTGCTTCATCTTTTATAGCTTCACCTATATCACAACCAGCTAAAACAATAGTGGTAAGTATTATAGATAATAGAATTTTGACCGTTTTCATTTAACTACTCCTTTTTATCTTCAAATTGAGACCTTAACCAAAAATGAGAATCACCTCTACTTTGTCTTAATACAAAAAATGGTTTAGGCATCTTTTTGAATACGTTGTTTTCGATTCTGTATTTAATCGTCATTCTACCAGTATTCGTTAATTCACTAACTTCTTTAATACCGATTAATTCAACATAACTATCACTTGATTCTATAAAATCTATATCATTATTTTCTAATTGATTTACTGCAAATACACCGTCATTTTTTGATATATATAAGCCTAGTTCTTCATTAATAGCCATTTCTATACCTCCTTTTGTGACATACATTGTTTTGTCATGTTCTAAGATCTGCTTAATTTGTTTAAATTCCATATTAATTCCCTCGCTTTATGTTATAATTAAATCACCTTTTATGATGTGAATAGCGATCTGTTATTCCATCTAAGCAATCACATTTCGTGATTGCTTTTTTTATTTAATCATAACAGTAAAGCCCACTGTGTAACTTATATTATTAAGTCGCTTTCTTTAAAGTTTTCATTTTCTAATATTTCTTTTTCAGCTTCTTCTACACTGTATTTTTCCGTCTTTAAATAGCCTAAAATTTCACCATTTTCATATAAACTAATTTCTTCGTCACCCCAAAGGTTTATAATCTTTGAGAACATATACTTGTTACCACGTACTTCAAACAATGTATCTAACATCTTTATCACTCCTCCAGTTGTTGCTTTCTTGCTAAATTAAAAGCTTCTTGTATTTCTTCCAAGCTTTTGTTTTCTAATGCTTTTTCTGAATAATGAATAGGATCAATTAATAATATAGACTGGATCAACATATCTTTAATTTCTTGTTCTCTATCGACTTTGTATTTCATTTAACTATCCAACACTTCAAAATCTACTAAATCATCATAAGTTATATTTTCAAGATATGTTGCCAGTTCCTCAACAGAATTAAACGGTTTTGATTTAACAACATCATGTTTTACACTAAAAATATCTTTATGAATTACTAGATCACGTACATTTAAAATGACTGATGAAAATTGCGTATAACCGTTTTTTTCTTTTTTAGCTGATCCAAGTATTATCATTGATTTTTCATCAATTACTTTTGTTTTACCTATCCCTTTTTCAATCATAAATTTATCAATAACTTGTTGTAACTTTTCTAGTCCTTCTTCAGTATGGTAATGAATCATATGATCCCCTCCTTTTGAGGTGAATTGATAATCATTTCATATTTACTCAATAGCAAGTTTTGATCTGTTTCATTGTTTTGCTTTTCTAATATGCCTTTAAACATGTAATTTACATAAACACGTACTTTTAATGTTTTACCTGGTATATCTTGTAGTCTTAAATCATAATGTTGACCATTCTTTTCAAATTCAATAGATTTTATCATGATTAAAACCTCCTATATAGTTTGGCAAGCCTGGTAGGTATCATTCTATATGCTAAAAATGTTATAATAGGAGGTGGAATATTGAGAGTATTCCACCAGTTTTTTATATGCTAGGCGTACACTTCATCAAGAAGTGATACGTCTTTTTTAAATCTTCTTGCTACAGATTCTAAAGGGTCTTTATAATCATCAGACATTAAAACATCAATTAAGCCAATGTAGTAACCATCTTGATATACTGCTATTCCTTCATCACCCCAGCACGTCTTACCTAATCTAAATATAAATTCTGATCCATGCGCTTCAAACTTTACACTCTTAACTCTATCATTCATTTTAATCACTCCTATATTAGTTTTAAGGAGGTGGAATATTGAGAGTATTCCACCAGTTTTTTATATGCTAGACTTCAATAGCTTTATCTAAAAATACATGATCTGTTAATATTCTGTTTTTCAAATCTTCTAATGGTTTTTTATACTTACTTATATAAGCTTTTTTTATCATTCCAATATAAAGTCCTGCTTTCCAACAATGTACTTCTTTAGTGGTTTTACATTGAAATAAAACTACCTGATTATTCAGTATGTCCCTAAAATACATACTATCTACATTCCTAATATCCATTCTATTTTTCCCCCTTTCGTTCTGAAGGCTTTTGAAACCAAATAATCAAACTGTATATCATTGCCATAAAACCTAGTGCAACAATGCTTAATGCGATACCTACCATTGCTTACCTCCTTTCGTTAAATATAATATATCACGTTTTCGTAAACATGTAAAGTTTTTTAGTAATAAATTATAAAAAAATAGAGATAACCTATTGGCTACCTCTATCTAAATCGGTTTTTATGGTGCTGTACTTTCTAATGTAAAACGTTGATAACCACTCACAAACCATTCACCTTTTTTTCGTTCTAAATCTACTTTTGCTGAACCTTTACGATCTATTTCTTCGCTATCATCTTCAACATCATTTTGTAATTCATTAAATTCTACAAACACACTGTATTTATCTTTTTCAGGTTTAAATTCATCTATATAAACGCGCAAGTCTTGTACTTCTGACTCAACATATAAATTATATCTTTGTGATGTTTTATCACTAAATAATTCTTTGTAATAACCTTCAGTTACTAATGGTTTAAGTTTATCTTTTTTATCTAAAAAACTTGTTTTCGGTTTTTGCTTTAATAATACTCTTACAAATTCATCTGTTTTCTTTCTGATTTCTTGTTCTTCTTTCGCTATAACCTCTTTACTCTGTCGATCAATCAACGATTCTTTATCTTCTAAATCTTTTTGCATAGTATCAATTTTATTATTCTTTGCTTGTAGATCTTCTTCATACTTATCTGCTGTTTTACCATATTTAATTGTTTGCTGGTACTGGCTATACATATTAATTGAAATATAGCCTAAAACAATTACTACAACGATTCCTAACAATATTTTTTTAGTCAATTTTTAGCACCCCTTTAATAAATAAAGCTATATCCATCAGTCATTTTTACAGTTCTTTCATCAATTTGATATGGTATACCTTTACCATTCATTTCAGTCACAACAAACTCTGTATCGCTTTTAACATCTATTACAACACCAACATGACCTGTTACATTTGAATGTCCACCAGCGCCCTGTTCTGCTATCCATAGCGCGCCTTTTTTGGGTTTGCTTCCAACTTTATAACCTTCTGCTTTTGCACGCTCATTCCATTTATGAGCATCATGCCATAGTGTAGAAACTGGTTTACCCATTTTTTGACGTATACCGTACGCGTACCACGTACATTGACCTGCATCGTATAGATTCATTTTTCCAGGGTTGCTATTTGACCAACTCGGTATTTTACCTTTATAGTCTTTGCCTGAATCGTTAAATTCGCCACCTGATTTTTTACATTTCGCTTTTGATGATGATCCATCATTCAAGTTCTTAATTAATTTCTTAATAGTAGGCGCCCAATTTGAATTTAAATCAGTTGGATCATTTGTTGCACCTATTGGGGCGTACTTTTTTTGTATTTTGTCTACTGTAGTCAAACCTTTAGAAAAGTATAAATCATTTAAGTTTTTAGCTGCTGCATCTATACCATCTTCAATAGTATCAAACTTAAATAAATCACCAGATCCCATCATACCAGCTACATTATTATGTGTTTTAACTGCTTCTGATTTTCCGTAACCTGTTTCATGGATAATAATTGCCATGAAGATTTGAGGATCTATCTTGTGTTTTTTTGCGCTTTTCACAATATAGTCCCCTTTGCCTTCAAGACCTCCACCTTTAGCGTTTTCTTCAAAAAATGATTCGATTTTGTTTTTAGAAACATTTCCACCAATACAATATGATTCACTAGATCCTGATTCTTCTTCTTTCCTGGTTGATTCATATAAACCACCTATACCTAAAGATCCAAGTATACCAGCTATTAAAAGAAGAATGACTAGGAAGGGTATTATGAGAAAACAACCTAAACCAGCAAATGCATACTTCTTGTTTTTAGATTTCATAAGCCCACTCCTAGCATCTTGTTATTTTTCTTCATTTTCATCATCTAAACGATCTTCATCACGATTGATTTTTTCAAAAGAATCATCTTCATTACGTTCAATTTCTTCAATAGTTTCTTCTTTGTCACCGTGACCGTAACCTTTATTTTCATAATCAGTGTCGGCTGTTTCACGTAACTTTCTGTGAAATGCATCATCTTGAAAATGTTCATTATAATCAGCTTGTAAGTCTTTGAGTTTGCCTGCATCTAAACCTGTAGCGCCTGAAATCATTTCATTTTCTGCATGTTCTTTTAAGCTACCTTTTTGACCTGATAATTCATCATCTAGTGATTCACGATCCATAGAATCAATTTTATCTATTGATGCTAAATGTTCAGTAGAATCACCTTCATCATCTAGATATTCATTAAGGCTAGGTAAATCATCAGTAGATTTATTATCTATACTGTTTCCTTCTGATTCAGAACCGTTTGTCCTAATTTCAGTAGGTATACGTTCATTAGATCCTTTTATACCTTCAATGTCTTCAGTATCTTCTATATGATCTGATATACTTTCTAATTGATCATTATTAGTATCTTGTTCAACTTCATCATAATTATTGTTTCCTGAATAACCTATATTACCTGTAGCATTTAATGGTGTAGTGTCATATTCAGGGCTTGATTTTTCTTCACCCATATAATCATTTAATTGTGGCATTTCAGACTGTACTTCTTTTCTTTCTACTGGTTCATATTCGTCTTGTCCCATCATAGAGCCTAATTGTGAAGCTGAATATACAACACCACCACCTATAGCGCCAGTCACTGCATTAACACCTGGTATGTTATTTGTAACTGCATTTGCACCAGCACCTAATGTTTGTGGTATATAATCATTTGAATTAATCAATTGCTTCAACATTCTACCCTCATTAGTAACTGTAAATACGGACATAATTTTATGTCTTAATAAGAACAACACTATGAATACTAAGAAAATCAGGAATAGTTGCAAACAATAACCTACAATGCCATCTATAACATTAATACTTGCTATTACACCGATTAGAATACCTAGAACCATTACTAAAATTCCTAAACCTAATTTATAAAGAAATGGTTCAAAAAGTTTTCCTAGATATTTATAAGCAACTGGGAATTGACCAGGTAGACAAGCCCATAGTAACGCAAACGGGGCAATAAAAGCCCATATCACAATTAATAATTGAAATACAAGAAATGCACCAGCAATAACAAGTACAACCGTCCCTAAAACACTATTACCTATCACCGTTATAATTCCGTAAAGTATTTGAGTAGATACACTATCAGGGTGAATCATATTATTACCTTTATTGTATTCTTCTTTTAATAAGTTTTTCCTTTTCTTACTATCATCTGTCGTCATAAGGTTCTTAACACGTTCTTGTGATACGACTGAATCATCATCAGTGCCAAACATCATATTGACATAAGGCGTATACACCATCGCTCTGTGCAATACATCTTCAGTAGAGTCCATATCTGCCTCACCTTCAACACCAGCACCAAATGAAACTAATTCGTCCATAACACCCGTTGTTATAGTATTAACACCTCTTAAATAACTGCCCATATTAGCAACTAAAAGTAATGCTATAGTTAATACTATAACTGTTTGTAATAGTCCTTTTAAAGCTTCTATAGGCGCGTGTTTAAGGAATGCTAAGTACATACATACAACAACTACACACCCTAAAATTAAGGTTAAAAATTGACCAAATAAACCGTCACCCGTAAGACCCCCACTATCTATACCAGCAATTTGACCTATCTTATCTTCTACACCAGATATAATATAGTTAAATAAAGGGGCATCATTAGACCATGCAAACAAATTCAAAGTAAAATTAGTAGCAATTACATTCCATTGCATCAAGCCATTAGATGCTTTTGACATTACGAACAACCCTTGATTTTTAATTGCTCGGCTCGTATCGTCTTTAACGCCATCTAATGAATTAGGGACTACATTTACAACACTACCTATACCACTAGCAAGTTTTTCTTTAAAACCTTTATCTTTTTCTTTTTTCTCTTTTTCTGCATCTTGCATTTTCTTAATATCATCATATGTTAAAGTTTCAATTGAATATTTAGGATTATCATTTTTGTACTTACCCATTTTTTTAGACTCAATCTTTAACCCTTGATCTTGACCAGCTTCAGCATCTTGACCATTCGTTACTACTGCATCATCAGGTTCATCAGCGTTGGCTATTTCATTCAAAGGTAAAGATAGATTTAATATGAGAAGTAACAAAAATACTTTAAAAATCTTGTTCATTTTCTCACTCCTCAAAGAGATCAGAGTAATTACCTTTTAATTCATATACATTGTCTTTATTATTATATTTTTTCAATACTTCTTTAGGACTATCCCACGTATAATAACGACTTACTTTATATTTTCCATTTTCTTTTTTAATTTCAAATTCTAAAATTTTCAAATTTGTATCTACTTTATTGGAAAATTGTTGGTTTATATCTTCTTCATTCATTTGATCATAATCTCCATCATAGGAAGCAACATAAGAAACTTTGTCTTTGTTATATTGACCTAGAATTGTTTGATATTCACCAGTCGGATCAAATTCAACATCTGAATCATTTTCAATGACTTTTCTATTGCAGTTATTACCTTCATTTTCATAATGAGCATCACATAAATCTATTACTGCATCATCATTAAAATATTCGACCATGCCTTTAGTATTTAGTCTTAAATTATCATCTAACACTTTTTGCGCTATTTCATCAGCTTCTTTATTTTTTGTTGTTTCAAGTAGCTTATTTTCTTCTTTTTTAGAACCTTCATTTTTCTTTGTATTATCAGCACATGCTGATAATACAATTACCAGCATTGCCAATAAGACAAAACTCAATTTTTTCATTAGTTAGCACCTGCTTTACTTAATTTACGTTCAAATTCTCGTTCTTCTTCTGATGATGTATCTGTTTGGAACGCATCAAATACGTCTTTAAATAATAAGTCGACTTTTAAAGTATCTGTTCTTCCGTTTATATCCTGGAATAAGCACGTACCCTGTCCTAAATTCATTATTTTCGTTATATTCGTAGGTGTTGGTTCTAAATTAAGTGTTTTAAGCATTGTTTCAGCTTCTTCATCTGTTTTTTGTCTAAAACTAAATTTCATTGACATGTTAGGTGCATCACGTCCATGATCGGTAGCATTTTGTGACCCTTTGAGTAGTGTCATATTGAAGTAACGACCCTGACGTACAATATCATCTAGCATAGCCGAACCACTTGAATTGGCTTCAAGTGCTGATGTCTCGTCAAACAGTGCGATTTTATGTCTCTTAACGCTTTCACCTTTATATTCTGTAATCATGAATTTTCTTAAGAAACCACCTAATGACAACATAATTGCAGTTGCGATATGTTCATCTTGTGTATAATCTTTAGGTGCTTTATCACTTTTAGGTAAAGTCATTTCTTCAAGCATTAATACTTGGATAGGTCTATCAAAGCTTAATGATTGTGTTTCTTGACCTGGTTGTGCAATTAAAAGTGACGTGAAATCTTTACGTTGTATTTGCTCAAACGCTTCAGTTAATTCAGTTAAAGCGTTATGTTTTTCAGGTATCATATAACCTTCTTGTTCATTTGCCTTATCATTCATACTTCTTAAATATTCATAGGCATGAGCCATACATCTATCTTTTTGTTCTGAAGCATGAATAATCGCTTCTGAAAGTAAATTCGCTTTATGTTTCCCGTATTCTGCCTTTAACAGATAATTAAATATATTAGATGCTGATTCTATAGCTTCATTTACATTTTCATTTACTTTAAATGGATCTAATGAACCTACATCATCTTTAGACTTCCCGACTGTCCATACTCTAATATATTCTTTAGGTATCATTGGCAAACCGTTTTCCCATTTCTTTCTATCACCTTTAGGGTCTAGGATAAATACATAAGATCCTGTTAATGCACCCCACCATGATATAAAGTTCATTAAAACAGATTTACCAAAACCTGTTTGACCAGCTATCATTGTTCCTAAACCAATACTTTTACTAACTTGATTGTCATAACCCTTCGCCGACACTTCAGGTAAGATATATACAGGTTTTCCGTCTGTTGTCGTACCGATTGGAAAGCCTTTATCGTCACCTAATGAATTTGTAGCCCCAAACATTGCTGAAGCAAAGAAACCAGGTTCAGCTTCATGTTTATAATCTGTAAGATATTGTTGTCCTCCTGGTAACTGTTCCATAAATAATTTAGGCTGTTCTCCCAAAGGTGCGACACTTTCAATTTGAAACTTCCTTAATTGTTCTTGTAATTCTTCTTGTCTATTATCTAATGTTTCAATATCAGTTGCTGTTATTTTATAAACAACACTAAATTGATAAGATGGTAAGTTGTGCGATTCCATCATTTCTTTAACTGTTTGTAGCTTCCCTTGATTCGTTGTTACTCGTCTATCAATAATATGTCCTGATTTAAAAGCTTCTTCTTTTTGATTCCCTATTTCAAGTTCTACGTTTGATAATTCTTTCACGGTTTTATTACTAGATTTAAAGTGTGTTCTCATACTGATAGTTACAGGGAATGAAACACGTTTTTGTATTCTATAAAACCATTCTCGACTTGGGAATTTAGTTTTATCCTCAAATTTAGTTGCTACAATACAGCGTACGTACATTGTTTCATTTTTTCCGTTGATTTGTTTTTTAATTAATAAAGTATTTTCGTCATATTCTCTAATGAGACCACTTTGTAATGACATATATTTTTCTTTATCTAGCTTTAAGGCTTTTAATTTTGTACCTTCATGGTCGATCTGCGTTTCCTCTGCATAAGGTAGATCATCTCTGAATAATACTTCTCGTGCTGTTGGTGTAGCTGAATAGTTTGACTCTACAATGTAAGCTACTTCATAATCTTTTAAAGATGATACAGGTCTATTATTATTCTCTTTTGAGTTTGCTGTTTTACCTGCTGAAAATACTCTTGATAAATTATATTCTATGTTTTTAGATTGCTTCTTATATCCTTGTATCAATTCATCTAATATTGTTTGCCCTGAATGATCTAAAGCATAATCAACACCTGAATTTAAACCTTTTATAAATGATCTAAAATTAGTGATTAGTTGATTCCCTCTATTACCCTTTTTAAATTTGTTCATCTTCGGGTTAAGTTGGACACCTAATACATATTGATAGGTTCTACTTTCTTTAGTTTGGCTATTTCTTTCAAATACTTTTTTACATGCATTTAGCATTTTCACACCGTTTTCAAATAATTCATATTTTTGACGAGCCTTTTTAAATGCTAACCTTTCAATCTGTTCATTGATGATGCTTGTAGCATTTGATTGATTTGGAATAGCCAACCATTGTAAGTCCAATACATTTTTTTCTAAAAAGTCCATTTGATTATAAAAAGCATTCATTTTTGTATTGTCGCCTTCTAAATCATACGAAAAACCAGCGATTCTATAAAAAGCCCATACCTCGCCTGTATAAGTAAATAACAAGTTTGAATCAACATGTTTAAATGGAAATTTTGTAAGTTCAGAAGTTACTTGCTTCATATAACAATCACCCAATCTTTAGCTTTTTTTCTTCATCTTATTCATTTGAATAATTTGTCCTTTTTGATATGCTTCATGTTTTCTTTGTCGTCTTAGATAGTTTATATACGATCTAAAATAATGATAAAACATACGGTCTTCTTCCCTAAATTCAGCTAATAGATACGCAACTAGGGCTGGTATTAAACCAAAATAAATCATGTCTGGTATCCAAAGTACCGTGATATTTAAATAAGGTATAAATCGAAAGAATAGTAATGCAAAAAATACTGCTAGAAATATGATAAACACTTTTGCATTTATCGGTTGTGGTAGAGAAACGTTTCCAAACCGATAAATTTTTCTTGTGTATTTTTTAAAATTACTTAAATAATAACTTTCAAAGAAATTTGATGTTTCTTTGTTTTCTGCCATATTTGTCACCTTCTAAATATTGGTTTAAATACCTAATCTACTTCTAAATGCTTGTGCAATATCACTGATAATAGCAGGATTGAATACGAAAATAGCTAAAACAATACCCACTACAATAAATGTTACACCTAATGCAATAGAACGTTTCCAAGCTGCGAATAGTAATGCACATACAAATATAATTAAAAAAGCTGTTTCTGCTTGATCAAAAAACCATGTTTTAAAACCGTCTAATGTTGGCATATTAAACCACTCCTAAATTTTTTATTGTTCTTCAAATTTTGATACGATAAATCTATTGTCTTTCGCTTTTAAATTAATGTGATAAGTTGATACATAAGTTACACCGATTTCATCTTTAAATTCTACGTTAGTTTTAACTACTGTTTCCTTACCATCTTTAGATTTAAATGTCTCTAAATCAGAAATTCTTGAAAACTTAAGATTACCGTTTAACGTTGTAACATCTACATCGTTATCTAACATATACTCAATCTTATCTGTTGATTCACTCGCGTATACTTCAAAGAATGTGTTTAAAAAGTCTTTCACTTTCTCTTTATTATCATTTGTTGATTGTAATTTATTGTTGCCTGAATAACTTACAGTTTCATCTTCATCTACATTTGTAAACTTAGGTAACTCATATACTGCATACTTGCCGTTTTTGTAAAGGGTTGGAATTGTAATAAATCTTGTAACTTCTTTTTTCTTAGGTTCTCTAACTTCTTCTTTAACAGTTTTTGTTTTTTTACCATCTTTCACTTTTTTATCAACTGTTTTAGTGACATATTCTGTTTGTTCAACTTTAGCCTTATATGTCAACAAACCTTTGTTTTTACCTGATTCTTCAACTTTTTTTAGATCCACACTTTTAACTGCTAATTCTAATTCTTTACCTTCATCAACACTTACACCTGTTGTATCATTCAATTCTTTAATCAAGTATGGTTTTAAAGCTTCAGATCTATCACTGCTATCATCTTTAGATGAAAAAGTTAGATACTTAGAAACAAACTCTTTTCCAAATTCAACTGCTGGTTGCATTGTAGCTTGATTAGGTGGAGGTAATTCAACTTTTTGTTCGCTGTCGCCCTCACCTCCTTCACGGATACTAGAAATAACAATAAATAATAGTAGTAACAGAAATACTTGAAAGCCCCAAAACGCAATTTTCCCTATCCTATAGTAACGATATTGTGGGGGCATGTTGCGAGATTTCGCTTTCTTTTCTTCGTCCTTTTGTTTTTTATCAACTGCACCTTTATTCCAATAATACTTAATAGCTTTAAAACTATTTTTTAGTATTTTCATAAAGAAAACGTCACCCTTTCTTACTTAATATCAGATAACTGATATAGATTGTTTTTACAAAAATAAACCTTTTAAGTTCTGATATAATTCAATAGCGCCTTCTTTAAAATACTCAATTGCTGTAAATATAATCTGTGTATCCAAACCCAAAAACTTAAATAAGGCTATTACAAAAATCACTGAAAATATTCCACTAAATATACGCCCCAATATTATCAAGTCCTTTCGATTTACAAGTGTTCATCTATACTAAATCTTGTACTTGTATCATCTTCATTCATAGCAAAATAAATATCAGCATAAGCATCATTTTCAATATATTCTAGGTTTGAAAGTAAAGTCGGAAATTCAATACCAGGTCGATCATTCGTTTTCTGATTATCTTTAGGCTTTTCTCTTAACAATAAATTCTTTGTATAAATTTCTAAATCTGAATCAGCGCCTACAAATAATACAATCCAATCTCTAACTTCTGTATACATTGATAATTTATCTTGATATCTATCCTGAATTGCCTGATCATTAAAAAATTCACTATACCTTTTCATTTTGCCTTTTAAGATAGATCGTTTAGTTTTTGTGTTTTCCATTTCTAATAAAACGCCTATGTTTTCTTCTTCACTATCTTCAAAACCGATTACGAACATGCCATCAGGTCTTATCACTTCGGCTTTACTTGTACCATATTGAAAGAAGGCTGATTTTTCATTTTCAAATTCTTTAACTTTCATTTTATCGCTTAACTTGTCGCCTGCATCTTTAAAAGCTAATACAGTACGCGCTACATTTATAGTATGTAGATAGTTAATAGGTAGTTTTCTCATTGTTGTAAAGTTTGAATACCCCTGTAGTTCTTCTACCATTTTTGAGCCTTTAGCTGTCAAAGTGTATATTTTTTTAGGTCTATGATTTTTAGCAAACAAACCATTATAACTTTCCAAATATCCACCATCTATAAGACTATTCAGCTTTCTACCTACATTATTATATGAACTATAAAAATACTTTTCTGCCATGTCTAAATCTATAAACGTATAATCATGAACGTTTAATAGAACGTTCACATCTTCATCATTTAATGTTATATGTGCCATTCGAACAACCCCTGTCATTTTTTTATAGACATTCCAGGAGCCACAACCAAACAAAATATATTAACGTATATCTTTGATTTTTCGTCGTCGAGATTTTTTATTCGTAGAGTTCTCTATAACTTCATCATTTGATCGTTCTGATTCATTTTCTTTAATTGAATCACTTATATCTTGTTCAGGTTCGTCTATTTCATTCGATTCATTTAATGGTTCTTCTAGTTCTTGTGACTTTTCTTGCGCTTGAACTGTTTGTTCATCTAAATCAATGAAATCTGATAAATTAAACAACCCCTGCTCGTTGACCTTAACTTTTCTAACTTTATTACTTTCTTGTTGTCTGTCATGTTCTACTTGCTGATCAACTTCTAAATTTGAATTAATAAGTTCTAACGGTAACTGTTCACTTTCTTCAATAGCGTTAGCTTTAACATCTTCAATTTCTTCATCAGTTTTGATCACTTCAGTTATTTCTGGTTTTTCTTGTTCTTTTGCCTGCTCAAAGCGTTTGAATATTGGAATCTGACCCTCTAAAATTTCACCTTTTCTAATCATTTCTAATTCGTCTAATTCTTGTTGTAAGGCTTCTTTTTTATCATCATTTAACTTCACAATATCTAAAACACCTAAATGCGACCATTCTTTATTCGGTTGCATACGTTTTGTTGTTTCAAAATCAATTTCAAATTTATGTTTTATACCTGGTTTAAACTTTCTTCTTGTATTTGCTATCAATTTACAAGTATTCAATGCTTCAGTTTCTTCAGATGATTTATATTCAACTGCTAAACCGTTCATTCCAAATTTAATAGGTGGATCTATCTGAACTTTTAACGTATATCTTTTAGATCCTGATTCACCTGGAATTTTATCTTTTAAAGCAATATAACCTTCACGCTTATCAGAATTGAGTCTTGTTAAATCTTTAGGTGTGATTTGTACTGATTCATCACTAATAAATTCAGATACTTCTTTCGCTTCTTTGCCACCCTGCAAACAACTTATAAAATTATCTTGAACTTCTTTTAAACTATTTTTCAATTCAGTATCAAGTTGTCCAAACATCTGCGCACCTACAAGAGAAGCTAAATTAAATTTTCTTGTTTCAGCTACAATTTTGCTTAAATAAGGCATATGTCCTAATACTTTTGTTTCATCAAAACCTAAAATGTGTAAACGTGTATCACTTCGGCGACCTATAGAAGCTTTATAAAATCTATATGACATATAACCACTTATAATACGCATTTCAGAATTTGATAACCCTGTCATATCAATCAAATTAATATGTCCATCATCAAGTATCTTTCTAAAATTAAATTCAGTATGATCTTGTCCAAACATTCTTGATAACACCGTTGATTTACTAAAGACTTCTAATCTGTTCATCAAAGCTATTTCAGAAGTTTTTAAATTTTCTTCGGCTTCAGTCTCCCAATAATCGATCAGTGCGTAATTAGAGGGATCCTTTTCTATTCTTTTTATAACTTGTGTTCTGTAGTTCACATTTTTTACTAATAGCTTTACATCTAAAATATTATGATCTTCTTCGTCTGCTAGTAATGTTTCAATACATTTTTCTAACAACCTTTTTGCTACTGGCGCTTCATTGGGCATTGCTGTTTCAATGATATCTGATACTGATTCAGCTATTGAGCTTAAAGAAGTATCACCATTTTGATCAATACCTTTATCCAATAAATTCATTGCCAACGGATAATCAGTTTCCTTTAAACTCAAATAATTAACTTTATTCCAATCAATTTCACCACCAGCATTGTAATACTTTAGTAAACGATTATATAAAGTGAGTACCGTATCTTGTCCTGGATCAAAAAATGTTAAGCCTGAAGCTTTATGTCTTTTATCTTCATCAAAATGTTCTTTTAACAAACCATCTAAAATAGATACAATAAACGAAGATTTACCAGATCCAGTTTTACCAGTAATCGCTGCATGGTCTTTCAAAGAGTCTAAAGCCACTTTAATATCCCTTTCACTACCGTCTGCTAATTTAACAAAACCAACTTTCACACCGTTTTCATTATTAAAAACACCTGTTTCTAGTAAATCAATAGTCTTATCATGCATATCTGTTTGTTTTCTTAACTTTTCTATTAATTCATTTTTTTCTTCAGCGTAGTTAGGAACATGTACAACATTAGATAATTCAGAACCTGTCACAAACAACAGACCTGCATCTCTCATTTCAATCGTTGGTCTCAATATAGGATACTTAGAAATACCATTTTTATATTTTTTATAAAATAATGTTGCCCCAGCTTCCATTGAAGTAGAAATTGCTTCACCAACTGATTTTAAACTTTGTACACCATTTTCAGATTTAGTTGCCATACTGATCAATGTTTTAAAACCAACTTCAGAACCTTTCATTCTAGCTTGAAGATTTTTTAAATCTTCTTTTTGCTTTCCTGTTCGTTCCTTCGTTTGTGTTTCTTTTATAACACCTTCTGAATCTTTAATTTTTTTCAAAGCCTTTTTCTTTAAACTTTGCTTAAAATCTATTTTCAAAAAAGCATCTGCAGGCAAAAGATTAATAATGTTAGGTAAGTAATCATTATGAAATCTTTTATAACTCAACATTCTCTTTTTTGATTTTCTTGTTGAGTTCATACGCCCTCCAACATACCTCTTATCTTTATAAGGAAAAGGTAAATCATCTTTTTCCACTTTTTCTAATTTAGAATTTAAGTAAGCAACTTTTAAAGCACTTTTCATTTGAATAAACAAAGATTTATCAAAGGCGAAATAATAATAAATATTTCCTTCAATATCAGTTCTAACCATAAATGATTTCCAATCTTTACCCAGCAACCATCTTTCAATTCTTTTCAATCTGATTTTATTCATTTGAGACATCATAAAATGTATATCATCTGATTTAAAATCATCAGATAAATGTGGCATAAATCGACACCATATTATTCTTTTCTTTTTCATATAATGTCTAAATAAACAAAACAGAATAAATAGAATTGAAACATAAAATATATAGTTTAATAGGTTAGATATATATATGAAATCAATAAATGATTTGAAGGTGATAAGTATTTCCTTTCGAAAGAAATATATTGTACCAATAATAGAAACAAGTAAAAGTAATACCCAGTTGTCCTTGATAAATAAATATACTGGATCTTGTTTCTTGGTTGCCATAAGATGCACCTCCATATATTAAGTTGTAAAAGAACAGGTCGCCGCCCCGTCTGGAGAGACATTTTAAAAACTCGTCCAAATAGATATATCATAAAAATAAATAAGGTGGTTATTTATGATATATCTTTGGTGAGTCCCAATGTTATTAGGAACTATGATGTAATTATACCATAAAATGTAGTATAATTCAATATATTATTATGTTTTAACTATATTACGAATTACATTTAAGGTTACAATTAAGGTACAAAAAAGGTTACACTCTTATTACAATATATATGTACTATATATGTACTATATTTGTTTATAAATATGTATAGATATATCAATATATATATACACAATATATATTCTGTATATAGTTTATATATATTAACTTCACATTAACTATAAAATCATTTAGAATAAAAAGTGGAATAGACATTCCAGGGGCTTATGATCAAGTAGAGGGTCATAAGCTTTCTTTCTATATATACAAACTATATTAATCTATCTATATTCCTATCTATACTTCTATATATACAAACTATATTAATCTATCTATATTCCTATCTATACTTCTATATATACAAACTATATTAATCTATCTATATTCCTATCTATACTTCTATATATACAAACTATATTAATCTATCTATATTCCTATCTATACTTCTATATATACAAACTATATTAATCTATCTATATTCCTATCTATACTTCTATATATACAAACTATATTAATCTATCTATATTCCTATCTATACTTCTATATATACAAACTATATTAATCTATCTATATTCCTATCTATACTTCTATATATACAAACTATATTAATCTATCTATATTCCTATCTATACTTCTATATATACAAACTATATTAATCTATCTATATTCCTATCTATACTTCTATATATACAAACTATATTAATCTATCTATATTCCTATCTATACTTCTATATATACAAACTATATTAATCTATCTATATTCCTATCTATACTTCTATATATACAAACTATATTAATCTATCTATATTCCTATCTATACTTCTATATATACAAACTATATTAATCTATCTATATTCCTATCTATACTTCTATATATACAAACTATATTAATCTATCTATATTCCTATCTATACTTCTATATATACAAACTATATTAATCTATCTATATTCCTATCTATACTTCTATATATACAAACTATATTAATCTATCTATATTCCTATCTATACTTCTATATATACAAACTATATTAATCTATCTATATTCCTATCTATACTTCTATATATACAAACTATATTAATCTATCTATATTCCTAATAGTTTATTTACCTGGTCGAGAAACTGAAGTATATAAGTAATGGCACAGTGGACAATTAAAATTTAACTAATATTCCTGGTTGCAATAGTGACTGAATTATCATAGTTTAATGGATCTGATTGTATATCATCTATATAGCTTAGTATTGTTGTTAGTTCTTCATACAGTCCCTTATTCTGTGCTACAGTCGTTCTTAAGTCTTTTGACACGTTTAATAGGCTTCTCAATGCTTTAGAGAAACCAGCCTTTTGTTCTTTAATACTTTTGACCATGCCAAATACACGTTGTATAAACACTTTTTTAAGCGCTATAAACGTTTCTGCATATCTTCCTTTACCTTTAGTGTATTTAACTAATAAACCTTCTTTAATTGCCTTTTTAGTAACCTTATCTAATACAGATCTAGCCATACCTAATTCTTTAGCAATAGCTGTAGTTGATCCTTTCATAAATACTTTATCAATGTCTGTTCTTTCTTCTAAATACTCTTGTAAATCTCCTAGTCTTTCATAGTAATGACTGCGTTTACGTTCTTCTCTAGGCTTTGCGTGTTTATAAAAGCCATTCACAGCTACAAAACTATTGTTATACATTACTTCACCATTGCTAAAGGCTTCTAATAGATTTTCAACGTGAAACCTACTAGGCGCTTTATAATTACCTCTAAATGCACTTCTAATTGTTTTACTAAATTCATTATTTGATAAAGGTTTAACGAAACGACTATTTAAAGGTTCTAATATTGCTTGCGTTTGATCAGCAGTATCACCAATTGATTTATAATATAGCGCAAGAGTGAATACAGTATTGTTTCTACCAATACCATAGCCTACTGAAGTTATATCAGCTTCATTCATTAAGAAATTAACCCAATCAGGCGTGTTATTACTGTTCACAACGCCTAAAACAGACTTTAAACCATTAAATTTTAAATCATTATTCTTTGAATATTCTTTACTCCATTTCATTAATTCACTACTTGAAATGTATCTATTTTCAAAATGTCTAACATTGTTAGTATTAGGCAATCTAAAGAAGCCTGTTGATACACAATGTTTATCGACAGTTAAATACTCGCTTTGATTTAATGAATGTATTAATGACTGATGAATACTTTCAGCTACGTTCAAAGCTTTCTTATTGGTTTTAGAAGGATAGAATGGCGTATCTAATACAAAGTACAAATGCCAACCTCTAGGCGTTTTCACATACATATTAGGCATAAAGTTTTGTGTATTATTTGTACAACTCCAAATTGATAATTGAAAAACTAATTCAGCAAATTCATAATCTTTGTCTATATCGATTACAAATGTATTAATTTGTTTAACATTCTCTTTTGTACGCTTACATAATGAACCTGTATCTCTATCTAGCTTTAATGAATGATAAGGGTTTGGTGTCCAATGTGTGTAATTTTCAGCACCATTTACAAGTGTTTCTTCAGAACTTACCACATGACCTTTACCAGCTACCATCATTTCTTTACTATTAGTTACTGCAACTCTACCTGATCTATAGTTTGCTGGGCGTGTCGCTTTCCAATTATTACGCTCTAATTTACTATATTTTGAATGATTATATTTATATTTTTCTATGCTTCCATGCATAATAAAATCATATATTTTATCTAAATCTATAGTTTTACTTTGATTAAACATAAAAAATTCCTCCTTAAAATGTGTTTGTTTCACAACATAATAAGAAGAAATTTGTTTACTTATATATATATCGTCTATATATACAATATATATGTTGAATATATACTCTATATATGGACTTATATATATTAATTTGTTTACTTTTGTAAACGTCTGCTATATAATCATAGGTGTAATGTATACCTATAAATAAATTCCTTCTTAATATATAGCTTCTTCTTATTAAGTTGTTGTAACTTCCTATTATGTTGTTACTTCTTATTAAGTTGCTTGTTATTGAGTTGTGTTTATTAAGTTAGGTGGTACAAATCATATTGTCAGTATGATTTGACCGAACAGCTAATTGTCAGTTAGCTAACAGAAAATATCTTATTGTCAGTAAGATATGTTTATCGTTTTTCAACTATGAATTTAAAACGGGAATTTTAAATAATTTGTGAACTCGTCCATTGGGCGAGTTTTCTTATTACTCTTTAAATACTACCGAAAACACTGATTTAAAGCAATATTTCTTAATAAACAAAAAACCAGGCAACGATAACGTTACCTGGTCTATAGATTAATTCTATCTTTTTGATTAACTATAATTACAATACGTGTTATAATTATAGTTAATCAAAGAGGTTAGAAGTGGTCTATACGTTAGGTCTTTAACGTATCGTTTGTTTGTCAGGTGTTTCCAGCACCTTCAAAACATTTCTAGCTTCTTTTATTTTTTTATTACAATCATTATAACGCTATTTAAATACGCTTACAACTAATTATATAATTATATTAATAAAAGGTGGATACTTTCATGTATTCCACCTTTTTTCTTTATAGCTTGCCTTTGCTTTCAATATTATCTAAAGCATTTTCTATTATTAAATTAACTAGGTTTGTTTCAGCACCTTTTGGCTGATCCTTACATAATTCTCTCAAGCGTTTAATTGAACTAACTTTAATGTTCCAGCCTTTATATTTCTTCTCTGTTTCT
Source organism: Mammaliicoccus lentus (assembly GCF_947036595.1). Taxonomy (NCBI): domain Bacteria; kingdom Bacillati; phylum Bacillota; class Bacilli; order Caryophanales; family Staphylococcaceae; genus Mammaliicoccus; species Mammaliicoccus lentus. The sequence continues at coordinate 34,055 of NZ_OX344835.1, forward strand.
TCTCTGTTTAAAACACTTGCCAATTCACCTTTATATTCAACATCATTTTTAGATGAATTATTAACTACATTCTCAACGCTTTTATGTTCTTCTGTGTTAGATTCTTGGTTTACTGTACTAGCAACATTTGATTCTTTAAAGTCATTATTTTCACTATCATTAGATCTTTTTCCTAAAGTATCTTCAAAACTCATACGATTTTGAACTCTATCATCTCTAGCCATATTGAACGACCTCCATTATCCAGTTATTGACTTAATTGTATCACAAATGATACATATACATCAATATATATATGTACATATATATATTCTATATAGTTAAAATATATACTCTATATATACTATATATATAGAGTGTCTATATTAGTTATTGCTTATGATCTATTTCTATAATTTTTTTTGCGATTTCTTTATAGTTTTTTACAGCATCTAAATGTTTGTATTCATCAACTAAAACTGCTGGTTGTCTATACATTAATGGTGCTTCACCAACTTTAATAGTATGAGGTATTTTTTCTTCAAAGACATCAATTTTACGTTGCTGGGCAAATTTATATAAATCTAATAAATTAATTTTATGAAGATTTGTATTTTCTCTGTACAATGTTACCAAAATACCTTCTATGTTTAGTCCTAGATTAGAAGTCTTTTGAATTTTTTCTACTCGATTGATAAACCTTTGAATAGATCTCATTGAGTACACACTAGGGTGATAAGGTACGATAATTCTATCTATATAGTTTAGAATATTGATCTGCACAACTTCCATAGAAGGAGGGGCATCTACAAATATATAATCAAATTGATCTTCAATACTTTTTAATCGATTTTTAAGTACGTGTAAGATTTCTTCACCCGTCCCATGTTCCTGTAATATATCCATTGTAAAATAATCCATATCATCATTGGCTGGTAATATATATAAGTTGTCAGTTACATCTGAAACTTTATAAATAACATCTTCAGCTTTAGCTTCACCCATAAGCACATCATATATAGTGTCTTTAAAATCATCAGGTCTATAACCAAAACTTAATGATTCGTTACCCTGGGCATCCATTCCTATAATAGCTGTCTTATAACCTTGCTTTGCTATTTCTGAAGCGATATTAGTAACTGACGTACTTTTACCTTCGCCACCTTTATTTGTTGAAATCGTATATTTAATTGCCATATCCAAATTCCCTCCTTATTTCAATAGATCATCAAATTTGATATTCTCTTTCGCTTTTTCTATGATTATACTATAACATATTTTTAGTAAACTTGTAAAGTTTTTTAGTAATAAATTACTTATCGCTAATCTTATTCATTAAATCTACAATCGATATATTTAAATACTTACTTAATATATATAAATTTTCTAGTTTGATTGTACTCGCTTTATAGTTACCATTTTCTAAAGCTGATAACCAGGTACGCGAATAATTTAAATCTCTTTCTATTTGTGTCTGTGTCACACCTTGCTTTTTCCGTTCATGTTTAAGTGCCTGCGCAATGGAATGTGTAAAATCTTTTGCTTCTTTTTCCCATTGATTTAATTTTTCTTGTTCTAACATAAAAATACCCCTTATGATTTATTGAATAGCTTACAGTATAGACTAAATTATACAGTTATTAGCGAAATCAATAAATCAATAGCATAGTTTTAGTTTTTCGGCTTCTATGAGGACGATTCTGACAACAGTTACGCATAACAACCCACAAAAATTTATCTCGAAGCGCCTGAGGGCGTTTCTCAGAACCTTATTTTATTAATAGTAAAAGAAAAGGACAAAACCTTTTAAAGATTTTGTCCTTTCTGTTATTTTTCAGTAGCAATATTTTCTTTTTCAATTACACTAAATAACTTAATATAATTTAGATTATTTATTTTCTCTTTAAATTCTTTCATATCATTCAAATTTAATATTGAGAATAACTGTTTTACTTTTCTCTCTCTTTTTAAACTTTTAATAAATTTAAGATCTGGTGAAAACTTGTTCGTTCTTGAATATATATCTGAATCTAATACATACCATTTGTCATATCCAAGCATTTTACACACAAACTCAATAAATATATCTGCTTCAAATACATTTGCTATATTATATTCATTATCCCTTACTATTATATCTTCTATTTCTAAGTATCTAGGTGAATACATGTATCCAAACTGATGAGATTCTACATGAATAAAGTTAGGGTTACATAACATTGATATTATATAAAAACCTGCATCTCGATTATCATAAAAATAATCATATTTAAATAAATCTTCAATATAGTCAAAATCTTCATTATCTATAGCATAAGCAACTGTATAAACAAAAGCTATTCTTGTAAAAATTTTTGTTCCATCTTTACTTTGCGATGAAAAATCATCAATTGTCTGTAATAAACTTTCAATAATTTTAGAAATGTCATTAGGTTTACTCACTTTTTTAACTACATTTCCCCATGTTTTCATTAAACTTTGAAGTTTTTCAAAATCAGGTTTTGTATTAATATCACGGTTTAAGAAGTATTTATCTATTTCATTTAATTCCATTTTTAAATCTTCAATATACTCTTTCAACAATGATTTACTGATTTCTTCAGAACGCTCTATTCTTTTTGCTGATCTTAAACTTACAATATTAGCAAAATCAGGTTTCTTGCCAATTTTGGGTTTTGGTATTAATGGTTCATCATAAATCGTTCTCGCAATTTCTTCACATTTTTCAAAATCTTGAATTTTATCTGTGAAATCAAAAGCAAAACTACCTTTTAAATATCTAGGCATTACTGGTTGTCCCTCTTCGTCTACTTCTGTAAATGCATAATATATATTATTTTGATCTCTTGATGAATTTCTCATATATGCATCAGTGAGAATTACAGATTCTTTACCTACACCACTTTCCCGATTATTTGCTTTTTCCACGTAATTTTTATCACCTATTATAAGTATGTTATCACTTGTATCAGCGTATTGTTCCATCTTTTTATTAAGGTCTTCACCTTTTTTAAATGACCAAAGATCTAATATGACATCAAAACCTAAATAGCTTAATTCAGTACCTATTTCTTTAACTCTTTTTTTATGTTCTTCGTTTGTATGTGCATATGATATAAAGATATTTGGATGTTTTTCTTGTTCTGACATAATTAAACCCTCCCATTTATTACTATCAACAATTTGATTGTATCTTAAATTTTATAAAACTCATATTTTTTACGCTTGATGACCAGCGATTTTATCTTTTCTTGAAATTAAAGTACCACTTTTAGATAAACTAGATCCTCTAAAGACTATATCTTTTCCATATTTAAACCTTATAGGATCTAACTCATTTTCAATAATTTCTGCTTTAATTTGTTTAGGATCTTCAAATAAAGATAATTGCTTAATCTGATTAGGTATAAAATGACCAAATGAAATTGCTATCGTTCGATATAATCTATCATTTTCAAGTCGATCAGATAAATAACGCCATAACTGATTAATGATTACATAAGAATTTTGATACCCTGTTTTATTGGTAAACTGTTTTCTTACACCCCCAGCATCAGCATAGCCAACACTAACAGTTATTCTTGTGGGATATAATTGTTGATTTCTCACGCGATAAAATACTTCATCTACTTGTTCACTTAATACTGTTTTAAGTTCATGTAATTCATAATCTCTCATTAATATTTGAGATTTCCCTAACGATTTATTCTTTGTGATATGTGGCTTTCTCATAAAGCTTTCATCAATACCATTGGCATGTAAATGTAGATCTACGCCAATAATACCGAAGTCCCTTTTTAAATATTCAACGGGATAATTAGCTAGATCGCCAATTCTAAAAATACCCTTCTTATTTAGTTTTGCTTCAGTACGTTTATTAATACCCCACATTTTTGTTAAGGGTTCAATATGCCATAGCTTACGTGGAATATCTTCATATCGCCATTCTGCTATACCTTCACTTGTTTTTTTAGCTTCTAAGTCCATTGATAGCTTTGATAACAACATATTAGATCCGATTCCTATTGTACTGAATATCTGTGTTTGTTCGTAAATTTTATTTTGAATTAGGCGCGCAAACTCGTAAGGTGTTTCACAAAATAATTGATAGGAATTTGTAATGTCCAAAAAATGCTCGTCAATTGAATACTGCCAAAAATCTTCAGGTGCAACAAAGTTTAAAGCTATTTTGCTGATCTGCGTTGAAATTGAAATGTACTTTTTCATAGAAGGGTTAATAATAAATATGTCATTGCGTTGTGGTATTTCATACAATCGACTACCTGTTTTAATACCTAGTTTTTTTAGTGGTGGTGTAGAAGCAAGCACAACTGAACCTGGTCGTTTTGTATCACCTACCACAGCTAATTTAGTTGTCATTGGATCTAACCCTTTTTCAATACAAGATACTGAAGCAAAAAAACTTTTAAGATCAATACATAATATATCCCTTTCTGTACAAACACGGTAATCATACATGATAAACACCTCAATTCACCCTCTAATATACGAACGTATGTTCGATAAAAGTATAATAAAAAACACACTTAAACGCAAGTTTAAGGTGCATTTTATCGTTTGAGTTTTGCGTTATTTCACTTGATGATATACTTATAAAGTCGCCTATCTCTATGGCGTAATCTGTCATAGAGGGGAGGTGTTTATAGTGACAATTACTTTTATTCATATCATTGCACCCATTATTTGTGGTTGTGCAATCGCGTACTTTTCTCATTGGCTAGAGAATCGTAGAAAAAAATAGGTGACACCAGATCAGCCAGCACCATAAAAACCCCCTTACTACTCCACATAGTAAGGGGGTTTGGTGTTTATTTGTGACTATTACTTTTATAAACATATTATAACACCTATGACATGTCATGTCATGTGTTAGAAAAATACCAAATTGAATTGATATTTTTCTTATTCAAAACAAATACGCGTAATTACCCACTAAAATTTTTCCTGGTAACCTGACAAAAACAAATTTTACATTTTCACTTTAATTTCTAATATCCCAAAATATCCTTTCTAAAGTTCTTATAAACCATACTAAAAATATGAATAGGAATAATTAGATAAAATAAAATGATTGGTGGATATACCAACAAAATACTTGCCGTTTCATGAATAACATCATTGTCTACACTGTTAATCAATTTAAATATCATATCAAGATAGATATCAGTATAAAAAATATTGATAAATCGAAAGTATAAAACAACTGCTATTAAACTTAATATTAACAATCCAGTCTTTGTAATATACTTATGTTTTTTTAACTTTTTTCTCATTTTATGCACCTTCTTTTTTTGAATAAAAATACAGTTTATGAAAGTCTTGAAAATGTGCAAAGTATTGATAAATATAGCCTGTATATTTTATGTATACTCAAAAACCAAATATAAAACGATAAAGCTTGATTTAAAGCCATTTGGTCTTTGAATTTAGTTGACATAATGGTCATTAGAGGAAGTTAAATTGAATATCCTATACATTTTATTGAGCGACAAATTTTGACGTTCTTAATTTCAAAAGTATTCTTATGCTTATAATTTTTATTTGAACAACAAATGATATTTTAAATAATTTTTACTTTCATTAAACTCATCTATATCGTTAAGCAACTTATTTTCTTTTCTTGTCCATTCGTAAAGAAACTCAAAAAATGCTTTTTCAATTTCTTTTAAATTATTATCTTCTATATGAAATGTTTCATCTTTTTTATAAGCTATTCCTCTCAAATGAGCCAAATATTCATCTTCTAAATAATATTCAATACTTCTATTTATACTTTCCACATCACGTATATATGAACTTACCATTTTACTCATACCGTGATTAAGTAGTTCGTTAAATAAAGAGGTAGCATCTTTTTTTCTATTAAATTTTTTCTTTGTGACTTTATTAAACCCTTTTAATTCATCTATCTTAAGCATAAGTTCATGCTTTGCCTTATATAGACTGTTTAATCTATCTTGATAATCATCTATATAACTAAAATGTTCTTTAACATTTTCTAATTTGAATTTAAAATATTCTAAACTACCTTCTTCCAAATCTTTATCTCTATTAAATCGTCTAGCTGAAACATCATCACTTATTTTTTTATTTCTATTCGTATATCTTCTACTATCGTCAAAACTTTTTTTATTCAAATAAAACACTTCATCTTTGTATGATTTATAAAGTTCTAAAATATCATCTACCAATTTGTTTTTGATCTGTTCATGTGTATCTGTATTTATCACTTGTAACAACTCCCACTGTATGTTTTATTACTCAAAATAATTAACTAAATTATATTTTTCAATTACTTCAGTAAGTAATGAAAAATCAAAATTTCTAATTTCCTGACTTCCATTAATTTCGGATATCTTATCAACTAATTTCTTATCAAACAAATTACCTATAATAGTATTTACTGCTTTAATTTTACGATCATATGGTGCGCTATAATAATATTTATCAGTTTCATATTTTATCGTTGAAAGTGGTTCTTTAATATTACCCTCATAACAAAATATGATTAAATTAATAGCATTTGAAAGCTGTAAAGCCACTTCATTATACTGTTTTCTTTGCCTATTAGTATCTAAATTACCTTTATTTGCTACGCCCTGCAATTGATTACCTTCATTAATTACTTTAAAAGGGTTAAATAAAGGTAATTTATCTTGATTTGATAATTTTAGTAAATCTTCAGCAATATGATAACCACAATTAAACGTACCTAAAACTTTTTCAGAATCACCTTTTAACCTGTATGAAAAACAGTAATAACTATCTGTCAATGTACCACCTTCACCATCTTTCTTTTGACCTTCTAATAATTTTAAATGTGATATAGGTGTTACATCATATTTCGCAAGAAATTTAAGTCTATTTTCATGACCTCTTAAATTCATACTTAAAGACCCCTTTATTTAAATTTGCAATGATTTAAAACGCTCTTTAGTAATATAAATCTTTAATTCTCTTTGATAGAAGTTCATTAAATCTTTATCTTTAATTTTAATAGGATATAAAGGGATAAAACCCAACTTTTTATATCTAATATTTACTTTGGCTTGTGGTATCGAAATACCCTCTCTTTCACCAGATCGGACAAATACTATTTGACCTGGTAATAATTCAATTTTTCCAAAAGTATACACTAATACAAAATTATTTCTACGATTTTTAAGTATATGATTGATATTTCTTATAGTAACGGTTTTAAGTGAGGTGTTTCGCATATCGTCAACGTATTTTATAATCTGTTGTTTTCGCTTTATATTAAACAATATCATGATGAATATAATTAACATGATTATAAATATAAAAGTCGTCATAATATCCCTTCTTTCTTAATTTAAGGTTATCACCTTCTTAACTTATATTATATTTTATTTACTCTATAATGTTTATTTTATGTGTGTGTAGCTTGTCACCATATTTAGTAGGTTCATTGTCTAAAGTTAAACGCCCTTCTTCTGTGTGTTCTTCATCTAATGATAAACTGACGTTATAGCCTAAACTTCTTTGCATTGTTTTAAACTTACTATATTTTTTATAGTCAATTACACCTCTATTATTCGCAATTCCTAATTCTTTTAATTCAGTTACATTCACATTTTTTCTTTTTCTATTCATATATATCTACTCCTTATATTGTGTGTATAAGCGTTAGGGCGTGAGGGTGAGGTCGATAAATATATCATTCTATGAGTTCATCAAGTGATTTTCTTGATGGACGAAACTGAATGATATATTTATCGGACGAGGTCTCACGCCCTAACGCTTTATTGCGAGGTCGGTTTAAAATTTTTCGGTGAGGTCATCAAGTGGTTTTCTTGATGGGCGAAACTGAAAAAATTTTAAACCGGACGAGCCGGCGACCCCGATTTCTCGAGGTCTTGGACTTTACAAGTTTTCTATTATTTCTGCTATATTTTCGCTTCCTTCTATGTCGCCATTTTCTGCCATACTATAATAGTCATTTCCTGAAACAATAATACTATCAAGAACTTCAATTCCTAAAATGTTACCACTTAGACTTAGTTTTTTACTTGTTTTAATATCTGCTAAACTTGGTTTTGCCTTTGATTGTGACGGGTGATTGTGTGCAAAAATCACACTTGCACAATTATTATGAATTGCTGCAAAAAATGATGCCCTAATATCAACAATTGATGCCATTAGTCCTCCAATATGAACTGTATGAACACAAGTTACAACATTTTGACTATCTAAACCAATCATTACAAAATGTTCTGTGTGTAAAAACCCTATATCAGTTAAATCATTTAAGAACGTTTTAACGTCCTTTGGTTCTGATACTTCAAATTTTTCTTCTTCTGTCACCTCATAAGATGCAGTGAATTTCACAAAATTAATTATATAGTTTTCTCTCATTTTCCTAACTCCTTATATTGTATTATCGTAAACAATTCCATTATCGATGTGATAATCTTCTTCTACTTCGCAAGAAAATTCATTTGCTATTAGACTTATTTTTAACCCTAGTTCTTTAGTTAGTATTTCAAGATTAGTTAAATCTGAATCTTGAAGTGTTGAGTAATAGCCTCCTTCTAACATGCTAACGTAAGCCGACCACTTACAACCTCCGTCTATCCACAATTCATTTTCATCAAAATACGTTTCATCTGTGCGTACGCCACCTAAAAATTTATCTTTTTTTCCTTTAAAATATAGTGCCAATTCTTTCATTGCAGATTTATCACCACTAATATATCTGATGTGATAAAAACAAACATTTGCCATATAAAAAACTCCCTTTTATGATGTTTAAACGCTTGATAAATTAGCGTTTTACGACCCGTTACCTCCTTTCTTGTTAACAAGTATATCAAATTTAGTAGACTTGTAAAGTTTTTTAGTAATAAATTACTAATTTGAGGGTTTAAAAAAAAGCTTTTTCAATCGTTCATTAAAATCTTGTAAGGAAGCTAAAAATATCATTGGTTGGGTGGTCGGTTTAAAATTTTTCGGTGAGTTCATCAAGTGGTTTTCTTGATGGGCGTAACTGAAAAAAATTTAAATCGGACAAGTCAACCAATGATATTTTTTAGGTGACGTCAAGATTTTAATGAACGATTGAAAAAGCTTATAATAGTATTCTTTTTACTTTAAATTATGAAGCGGTAGAGGTGAAGCGGTACGACATGCGACATCTAGGTTGTTGTATATGTACCATTACTATAATTGATTGTTACGCCTTTTTGTTGGCTATCCATACATTCAAGTTTACAGTTTTTCCATTGTCATTGATTGAATAGGCTCGAACTGTGCGACCCTCTAGGTAGCAATTCATCACCTTTATAAACAGGTGTAACTTCATAAAACACATTAGTTTTCAGGTTTATCATATATTGCGTTTCTTACCTGTGTTTCAGGATATCCATTCCACACCATCAGATGCTTTATTTTGAACCTACATTTTGCGCTCTAGTTCCTAAAGTTTAGGTTGTGGGTTTCCATATCGCCACCTAATGACCAGGCAAGAGAATGTGACTTATTATAGATATATCCTCTATATCCCCAGTTGTAAGATCTGATTATTGATTGTGTACCTTTCCAGGTTTGCTTTATAGGGTCATATTGCCCGTCTTTGTATTCACCAGCTAAATG